>DASTAW010000028.1 GCA_035712365.1 Terriglobia bacterium | reverse complement strand
ATCGCAAACTGGAGCAGATTCACGCCCTGGCCGACCGACGCCTCAGCCCCAAAGCTCCAAATTCGTCTCAAAGCTCGGTTACATTTTAGATGGCGCGACATGTACAACCCAAAGTTACTTTCTTAAATGGCTTGATAGGTGGGCATGGCGGAGAAGGCCCACTGAGATCGGTTGATTTGTCTTTCCTTGACGGTGCTGCATCTTTTTTGTTCCTAAGGCATCACAAGCTCCAATGAGTCGTGGTAGCCTTGAACTTGGTAACGCTTCCGAAAGGAATCCTGGAATCGTAATGGCAAATTCTCCCCAGACAGGCCTTGCAAAGGATGAAGCCGTCCTGGTGGCTGCGGCAAAGGCTGGCAGTTACGAGGCCTTCGAGGACCTGGTCAACCGGTACGAAAAAAAGATTTACCGCCTTGGCCTGAACCTGACGGGCAACCCCGAGGATGCCGAGGACATGCTCCAGGAAACTTTTCTGAAGGCCTTTGAGCATCTGTCGGATTTTCGCGAGGATTCCCGCTTTTATACCTG
The DNA here is from genome assembly GCA_035712365.1 of Terriglobia bacterium. Lineage (NCBI taxonomy): Bacteria > Pseudomonadati > Acidobacteriota > Terriglobia > Terriglobia bacterium. The sequence continues at coordinate 20,143 of DASTAW010000028.1, read as the reverse complement.
GATCGTACGGATTGCTATCAATCAGGGACTGATGAAGCTTCGGAAACGACGTGGCAGCAAGGAAGTACGGATTGAGGACGGAGAAAATGACGACGGTGAAGTTATTCCCAGAGACTTTGCCGATTGGCGCCCGAATCCGGAGCAGGAGTTGCAGCGCACCGAACTCGAAACCATTCTGCAAAACGCTGCGCATTCCCTGCCTATGACTTTCCGGACAGTTTTTTTCCTCCGGGATGTGGAAGGGCTTTCCACCGAGGAGACAGCGGAATTGCTGAACCTGTCTGAAGGCGCAGTCAAGGCCCGCCTGTTCAGGGCGCGCCTTCGCCTTCGCGAGGAGTTGAGCAAGATTCTGAAATGAGGTTAAGCATTCGTGAAATGTAAAGATGCGCTCCAACAGCTTACGGGCTATCTCGATGGCAACGTGGACGATGAACTCAAGCACATGCTGGAAGTCCATCTTAAGTGCTGCCATCACTGCCAGGTGGTCTACGATACGACGAAGAAGACCATCGAGCTTTATTGTGACGGCAAGCTCTTTCCGCTTCCCAACAGGGTCCGTGAGCGGCTCCATGACGCTCTCCGCGCGAAGTGGGAAACCCGCTCCAAATAGCTGGTCGCTGTGATCTCCCGCCGCCTCTCTTCTGGCTGTGGGTCGTCGCTTGACGAATAGTTCCCGCCTCTGTTCGAAAACTTCCCATCGAGTCACCATTTGGTCGGCGTTCGCTTTGCCTCGACGGCCTCGTCAACTTATAATTAGAGGTTTGGACATTGAGGTCCGGCAGCATCTGTGTCCTGCTGGAACTCTTGCCCGCAACGGGAAGGATTTCGCAGTATTCCGAGGAGAAGGATGAAAAAACACGACTCGAAGGACGGTGGCGTTGCTCCTCCCGTGCCCGGTCCTTCCTCCCACGGTGGGGGATGCGTTCCGAACGCTTCGCCGGTCAGCGTGCTGGATGCGCGACCGCCGGGCAGCGCCGAGGAGAATGGGTCGATTATTGTGCGCGGGGCCCGGGTTCATAACCTGAAAGGGGTGGACTGCGAAATTCCTCATAACCATCTGACCGTGGTCACCGGCCTTTCGGGTTCGGGAAAATCGAGCCTGGCGTTTGACACTCTCTACGCGGAGGGTCAGCGCCGCTATGTGGAATCGCTTTCCGCCTACGCGCGGCAATTCCTGGAAAGAATGGAAAAGCCTGACGTAGACGACATCGACGGCATTGCTCCGGCGGTTGCTATTCGGCAGAAGAACCTGACGCGCAACCCGCGCTCAACCGTTGCCACCTCAACGGAAATCTACGATTACCTTCGACTGCTTTTTGCAAGGATTGGGACGACAACGTGCCCGCAGTGCGGCCAGGTGGTCCAGAAGGACCACGTGGATGACATTGCAGACCGGATTTTGCGCCTTGAAGAAGGCCGCAGATTTTACGTTCTGTTCCGGCTGAACGCCGCGTCTGCCACAGCGTCCGCGCCCCGCAGAAAGACTGTCTCGAGCGGGAAGACAGGCTCGCGCGGACGGCCGCGGAAACGGTTAACTCCCACCGATTCCGCAGACCCATCCAGCCCGGAGGGCGCCGGCGCCGATGATCAGCTTAAGCATCATCTGTTCCTTCTGCGCCAGCGCGGGTTCAATCGCCTTTTTCAGGATGGCCGGGTGTTTGAATTTTCTACGCCGGAGTCGCTGCTTGACGTCGACTTCCGCAGGCCCGTTTACGCACTGGTTGATCGGCTGACAGTGCATCCGGACGTTCGCCAGCGACTCATCGACTCAGTGGAAATCTGTTACCGCGAAAGCGGCGAGGCCATCATCCATCTGTTGCCGCGGACAACTGAAGAGGAGCCAGAATGGCTGAGCTTTAATGAGCGGTTCGAGTGCAAGCGGTGCCGCACTGCGTTTCCAGAACCGCAGCCGTCTTTTTTTTCTTTCAACAATCCCGCCGGCGCCTGTCCGCGGTGCCAGGGGTTCGGAAACACGATTGACTTCGATCCGGACCTGGTAGTTCCTGACAAGAACAAAACGCTTGGCGAGGGCGCTATTGAGCCCTGGACCAAGCCTCGCTACCGATCGCTTCAGCAGGAATTTAAGTCGGGCGCGCGCGCGTGGGGCATTCCACTGAACGTGCCCTTTTATCAACTGGCCCCCGAACACCGGCAGTGGATCATGGACGGGGATGAGGAGTTCGAGGGTGTGCGCGGCTTTTTCAAATATCTTGAACGCAAGAAGTACAAACTCCATATCAGGGTGTTTCTCAGCCGCTACCGTGGCTACGCCGAATGTTCTGAGTGCCACGGCGGCCGCCTGCGGCGGGAAGCCCTGAACGTTTCCATCGAGGGGAAAAACATTGTGGAGGTGTGCAGACTTTCCATTCAGGATGCCCGCCACTTCTTTAACCACCTGAACCTCGGCGAGGAGCAGAGCAAGGTTGCTGAAAGGGTGCTTGAAGAAATCCGCTCGCGGATGGATTTCCTGTACAAGGTCGGACTGGAATACCTGACCCTCGACCGGCTGGCCTCCACGCTCTCGGGCGGTGAGTCCCAGCGAATCCAGCTAGCCACGGCTTTGGGATCCAACCTGGTCGGCACGCTTTATGTGCTGGACGAGCCTTCCATCGGTCTTCATTCGAGGGATACGGACCGCCTGATTGGCATCCTGAAAAATCTGCGTGACATCGGAAACACCATCCTGGTGGTGGAGCACGACCCGGAAATGATCCGCCAGGCTGACAAGGTCCTGGACCTCGGCCCCGGAGCGGGCGAGCACGGCGGTCGAATCATCTACGCGGGAGACTACGAGGGGCTGGTTAAGGACTCCCATTCGCTCACCGGATGTTATCTCAGGGGCGAATTGAGCGTGCCGATGCCGGTTGAACGCCGCAAGCCGGGTAAGGCATGGCTGCGCGTGCGCGGGGCAAGGCAGCACAACCTGAAATCGATTGACGTTGATATTCCTGTCGGACTGATGGTCTGCGTCAGCGGAGTCTCTGGTTCCGGCAAGTCAACCCTGGTGCACGACGTTTTATACAACGCGATGATATCACGGCGAGGTGATGCGGCGCCCAAAGCGGAATTGGATTCCATTGAAGGCGACGAGAAGTTTTCAGAAATCATTCTGGTTGACCAGTCGCCGCTGGGCCGCACGCCACGCTCAAACCCCGTGACCTACATCAAGGCATTCGACGGGATTCGCGAAGTGTTTGCCTCCACCGCGGAGGCCAGGAAGCTTCACTTAGGGCCGGGGCATTTTTCCTTCAACATCCCTGGGGGGCGGTGCGAAACCTGCCAGGGCGATGGCGCCGTGACCGTGGAAATGCAGTTCCTTGCAGACGTTGAACTGGTCTGCGAAGAATGCCACGGGAGGCGCTTCAAACCAGCGATTCTTGACGTACGATATAAAGGAAAGAACATCCATGAAGTTCTCCAGATGACGGTGAAGGAGGCGCTCGGTTTTTTTGCCGGCAATCCGTCCGTAGCCCATAAACTCCACGTTCTTGATGAGGTTGGCCTCGGCTATCTGCGCCTTGGACAGTCGGCCACGACGCTGTCGGGAGGTGAAGCGCAGCGGGTGCGGCTGGCGGCGCACATGGCCCACTCTGCCACCTCTCAGCCGCTCTTCATTTTCGATGAGCCCACCACAGGGCTTCATTTTGATGACATCGCGAAGCTTCTGGCGGCATTCCGCCGCCTGATCGATCTTGGCGCAACGGTGCTGATTATCGAACACAATCTGGACGTGCTGAAAGCGGCGGATTGGGTCATCGATCTCGGCCCGGAAGGGGGCGAAGCCGGAGGAACGGTGGTGGCGGCTGGGCCGCCGGAAACTATTGCGGCCTGCCCGCGTTCGCACACAGGTAAATTTCTTGCGAGTTATTTTTCCGGCAGTGCGGCCCACGCCTGATGCCGTACGTGAGCATTTGAGATCGGTTGTCGCCGATCGCGCCAAACAGGACCGGTTGTCCCGTGCGTTGCCGGCCCAGTAGACAAACCCGCTCGGAACCCGTTGCGTGAGACGTTATAATAACGGTGATGGTCTCAAGTCTCCGCACGGTCGTTGCCATGGTCGGCATCCTTGTTCTGGGTCAGCCTGTCATCTACGCCGCATCTGGCCAAAATAAGAGCTCGGAAGAGAGGCTGATCGCCAGGATTGACCGAGAGCAGAATCCGGGCAAAAAAGCCCGGCTTCAGCTTCACCTGGCAAAGATCAAGTCGTCGGAAGCCCGTGAGGCGTATCGCGCCGGGAATTTTGCCGAAGGGAACGTGGCCCTCCACCAATATCTTGATCAGGTCGGGAAGACCTGGGCGACTCTACAGGGCGCTGATGGCGGCGCCAGAAAGCATCTTGGGGCGTATAAGGAGCTTGAGATTTCATTGCGCGAAGAAGACCGACTGCTTGAAGATCTGAGCCATCGCGTGCCCTATCCCGAGGACGAACCGATAGAGGCAATCGCTAAGGAGAACCGGGCGCTTCATAATCAGGTTTTGGAAGCGATTTTCCCGGACAATGGCTCGCGGAAGGAAAGAAGCAAGCGATAGATGTCGCCGGGCGCCGGAAAAGCTTCGGGTTGTAGAGTGATGAACCGGTATTCTGTGCATCTTCTGTTCGGCGTTGCAATGCTTCTGGCGCTGGTCCCGATGCATGCGCTCGCGCAGAACCAGGACTCCCTGACCTCTGCTGAAGTGGACAAACTGCGCGACGCGCAGGACCCCTCGGAACGGATCACGGTTTACGTCTCGTTCCAGCAGGACCGCCTGGGCCGCATGGTGGCCGCCAGCGACTCCAACGGTGAAAGCAAAGACAGCATTGATGACCTGCTGAACCAATACATTTCCATTGATAACGAGCTGAAGGATTGGATCCAGTATCAGTTCGATCACGAAGGTGACATGCGAAAGGGGCTGCGGGTGCTTCTGGACGAGGGACCAAAACAGCTCGAGATGCTGCGGCACATCGAGGGTTCGCCGAACGCTGGGGCCAGAGACTATGCGAACTCCCTTCGTGAAGCCATAGCCGACATGAATGATACGCTGGATGGCGCGACGCAGGCCCTGGCGGCACAGCAGAAGAAATTCCCCGAAATGGCCGAGAGCGCAAAGGCTGAAGGGCATGAGCTGAAAAAGCAACGCAAAGAACAGAAGAAACTGAATAAGAAAGAGCGCGAGATGAGAAACCGGCATCGCAAAAGCGACAACTCCGACGATTCGGGCGAAAATTGATGGTGCATTTCAAAGCCCGGTCTCATTCCGCTGCAGCCCGCCAACTTCTGCTTCCCATCCCTGCGGCCGAACCACCCGAATTCCTATTTGCGCGTGTGTTTCGCCGCCTGGGCTTCAGGCGCTCCGTGCCGAATTTCCACATCGAGTATCGTCCCTTCTCGAGCCTGCGCAGCAATATAGCGCTCGAAGGAAATCGGGCCCGCGTGCGCATCTCAGATATTCTGGCTGAGGCGCCGCCCATCGTGCTCGAAGCGCTTGCGGAGATCCTCCTCGCCCAGCTTTTCAGCCGGCGGCCCTCGGAGGAAGCCCGGGAGTGTTACATGGCGTACGTCTACGATCCTGCCGTGCGCAGCCGCGTTGACGAGACCCGGCGCTCCCGCGGGCGCGTTCGGTTGCTTCCTGCGCGTGGCCGTTGTTATGACCTGGGGGAGATTTTTGCGCGGCTGAACCACCGCTTTTTCAACGATGAACTTTCTCCCTGTCGGATTGGCTGGAGCCCGCGCCCCTCGCGCAGCGTGCTCGGCCGTTACGACCCTGCCCACCACACCATCTCCATTAGCAAGAGTCTGGATTCGGAATCAATTCCCCTTGAAATTGTCGAATATCTGATTTTTCATGAGATGCTGCATATTCGGATTCCGCTGGAGCGGCACGGCTCGCGCCGGATTATCCATCCGCGAGCATTTCGTCAAGCGGAAAAGGGGTTTCCGGATTACCGGCGGGTTCGTGAGCGTCTCAAGAAAATATTCGCGTCATAAGCCTGCGCCGCACTGCAAGATAGCTATCGAGACAGGCTCACGCATTTTTTTGCCAGCGGCGGCCAATCTTAAGGATGGAGGACATTCAATGGGGAAGGGGATTCATGCTGTCATCAAGCTGCTCTGTCCTGGGATCTGTTTGCTGCTGTTTGCATCGAACGGACTCCCCGCATCTCCTCTTGCGGTAACTTCGCCCGACGGGAACCTCTCCGTCACATTCGAAGTCAAGTCAAACCCTCAGCCGTATCTTCCGGGCCAGCGCGCCTACTACCGCGTTTTTTACAAAGGCAACGTGGTCCTGAACGATTCGCCGCTGGGCCTTGACTTCAAAGGCCAATCGGCGCTTGACCGCGGCTTTGAAGTCATCGGGTCCGAACGGGTTTCGCATGACAGCGCGTGGACGAATGCCTTCGGCGGTTTTCGCAGCGTCCGGGACCACTACAATCAGCTCACCGTCTCCTTGCGGGAGCGCGAGGCGCCCGGCCGCCGGCTGGACCTGGTCTTTCGGGCCTACGATTCGGGAATTGCCTTCCGCTATTTCCTGCCTCGTCAGGAACCACTGGAAAACTTCACGCTGTCTTCCGAGGACACAGGCTTTTACTTTCCTGGAAATCCTTCCGCGTTCGCGCTCAATCTTGGTAGCTTTACGACCAGCTACGAAAGCGAGTTCCAGCCAGTGACACTGGACCAGATCAAGCCCACATCCATCATCGGAATTCCGCTGCTGGTCCATCTGGAAAACGGGCCCTGGGCAGCCATCCTGGAAGCGGACCTGGACGATTATGCCGGAATGTACCTCGGCGGCGTGCGGGGCGTTCCAGGCGCGCTGATGACCAAGCTTTCGCCGCTGCCGGACCACTCCGACGAAGCGGTGGTCGCGTCCACGCCCAAGGCCACGCCCTGGGACGTTGTGCTGATCAACTCCCAGCCCGGCGGCCTGATCGAGTCGGACAGCCTTATCCTTAATCTGAATCCGCCTTCCGCGCTGTCGGATACCTCCTGGATCAAACCGGGAAAAGCTGCCTGGGACTGGTGGTCCGGCAGCTACGCCAGCGGAGTGGATTTCACACCTGGCATGAACACGGCCACCATGGAGCACTACATCGACTTCGCCTCGAAATCGCATTTTGCGTATATGCTGATCGATGCCGGATGGTCGCCTGAAGACGATATCACCCGCACCGTGCCGTCCATCGATATGCCTGCGATCCTTGCTCATGCTAAGGAGCGCGGCGTTCGTATTCTGCTCTGGATGCAATGGAAGGCGGTGGATAAGCAGATGGACCAGGCGTTCCCGCTCTTTGAAAAATGGGGAGTCGCGGGAGTGAAAATTGACTACATGGACCGCAACGACCAGGAGATGGTGAATTTCTATCACCGTACCGTCAAGGCGGCCGCTGTACACCATCTGGCGGTCGATTTTCACGGAGCCTATCCGCCGGCGGGGCTGCGGCGAACCTATCCCAATCTCCTCACGCGGGAAGGCGTAATGGGAATGGAATACAATAAATGGAGCAGCCGCGAAACACCGGAACACCTGGTCACCATTCCTTTCACGCGGATGCTTGCCGGGCCCATGGATTACACTCCCGGATGCTTCAACAATGCGACGCGCGAGCAGTTCGAACCGCGGCGCATTCAGCCCATGTGCCAGGGCACGCGGGCAAATCAACTGGCTATGTATGTGGTGTACCTGAGCCCGCTGGAGATGGTTTCCGATTATCCGGAAGATTACCTCGGGCAGCCGGGCTTTGAATTCCTGGAAAAAGCTCCCACAGTTTGGGACGAGACCCGCGTGCTGAATGGCCAGCCTTCTGAATACGTCACCATTGCACGGCGCCACGGCGATGAATGGTTTCTGGGCAGCATGACCAACTGGACGTCCCGTGACCTGTCCGTCTCGCTCAGTTTTCTGGGCCCGGGCAAATGGAACGCACAGATTTTCGCTGACGGTCCGAATGCCAGCCAGAACGCGAAAGATCTCGGCATCCAGACAAAGCAGGTGACGGCAGAGGACACGCTTCCTCTCCATCTTGCCTCCGGGGGTGGGGCAGCCGTGATTTTCTCTCAAGCCAACTGACGCCAGACGGCGAGAACCTTTCCAATCTCACGCACGCACACTCAGCGCTGGATACGTATGACCCGACTCTATGCCTGAGGGGATTTGGGTCTGCGCAATGTGCAAACCCTTTCTCAGGAACGGTCCCTTTTGAAATGCGGGGCTTCACCCGATGGATATTGCGGTCGTTCTGTTCAAAATAGTAACGAACCCCAATAGGCGCGAGGCAGTGGTGACGGGCATCGCGTGGGCACGCTGAGAAGCCGTATACCCGGCCAATGCCTGCATCGGCCTCGGTTCGCCGCAGCAAAGAGTCTGTGAGTGTCTTCTGGCCCCTGTGACGGGGAGGAATTCCGTGGAAGGTAAAGCGTTCGCTCTCGTAGTTCACGACCGCCCTGAGCCCTGCCAGGAGCTTAAACTCGTGCTCCGATGCCTGGGTGTCGATACCTTCAGCGTCAGGACCCAGGCGGAGGCCGTTCTTCTCCTCGAGCAGACCCATCCTCACCTGATCTTTACAGACGTCCAGCTTCCTGACGGTACGTGGACTGACCTCATCAACGTCGCGGATAGCGCCACCGTCCCCACCTGCGTGGTGCTGGTGGGGCCTTCCAACGACCCGGACGTATTTCAATCGGCGCAGAATCACGGCGCATTCGATTTTATTTCTCCACCCTTTGACTGCGAGATCATCTCGCGACTGCTCGATGAGGCATTGGCTCTGGTCCGCAGCCGCCGCGACCACAACTCCCGCGCCGTCGCATAATTCAGCTTCTGGTCCTGTCAGCGCTCACTCAGGCGATGCGGCCCCGAGGCACGCTTTCCCGGCTATTGGCTGGTTGTAGAAAACTTGAAAACGGTAACCTCGTGAAAAGTCTGTCCCGGCTTAAGTTCGGTTGTGGGAAAATCAGGGTGATTGGGCGAATCCGGATAGTGCTGAGTTTCCAGGCAGAAGGCTGACCGGCTGCCGTACGCTTTGCCTCCCTTGCCGTGGATCGATCCGTCCAGGAAATTCCCGCTATAGAACTGTATTCCGGGTTCAGTGGTCCATACCTCCAGTTGGCGGCCCGATTTGGGATCATAGGCGCGCGCCGCAAGCTCCAGTCCGGGACCTTTGCGATCCAGGATGTAGTTGATGTCATACCCTTTGCCGATCTTCAATTGCTGGTTGTCTTCATTGATGCGCGCCCCGATCGGCGTGGGCTTGCGGAAGTCAAATGGAGTGCCCCCTACGTCTATAATCTTTCCGGTTGGAATCTGGGTGGCGTCAGCAGGCGTAATTTTGCTGGAATTAATCATTAATACCTGCTTGAGAATGTCCCCATTTCCCTCGCCGGCCAGATTGAAGTAGGAATGGTTGGTCAGATTGATGATAGTGTCCTTATCCGTGGTCGCGCTGTAGTCGATCTTTAGTGAATTGTCTTTCGCCAGCGTATAAACGACTTTCGCCTGCATGTTGCCCGGGTAGCCTTCTTCGCCGTCTTTGCTCGAGTAAGTCATAGCCAGCGAGGGCCCGTCACCCTGGACTTCTTCAGCGGTCCAGAAGCGTTTGTCAAAACCCTTGATGCCTCCGTGCAGACTGTTGGGGCCGTTGTTGACGGGCAGGTGATAGACTTTGCCGTCCAGTGTAAATTTGGCTCCGCCGATGCGGTTGGCGTAGCGGCCCACCAGGGCGCCGAAATACGTGTTGTATTTCATGTAGTCCGGAAGGTTATCAAAACCGAGCACCACGTCGGCCATCTTGCCATTGCGGTCAGGCGCCTGGACCGAAACAATTCTTGCGCCGTAATTCGTGATGGCCAACTGCATGCCGCTGCTGTTGGTCAGCGTATAGAGGTGAACTTCCTGTCCGTCTGGCATTGTTCCAAACACGCTCCTTTTGATTCCAGCTTCGAGAGGTTTATTCTCAGATGCCGGCTGTTGTCCGGTGGTGCACGCGCCGGTTACGGCCAGTAGAACCGCCAGCAAACCTGCCAGTGCAAAAAGCCCCTTCGCGCTGTTTTCTTTCAAGACGCTGAACATGGATTTTCGATTAGACCTCCGAAGTTGATGCGGACCGCCGGGCATCTTCAACGCCTTGCGGAATTGCGATTCGACCGAACAGCATAACATCTCGGTGAGGCTTTTGATACTAAGTGTCCCCGAAGTTGTCAAAGCTCTTTAGAAGTGTCCCTGAACTTGCCATCGAGATCGATATGGCGCCTGGACCGTCCTACGGAAACGGAAGCAGCTCCCCAGTGAGGCTGCGGCTATTAATTGAGTCCGCGACATCCTCTTGACTTGCATTTCGAGGGCGGGTAGCATTGACGAATCGGGGTAAAATTCCATGTTCAAGGAGGCAGGATTCATGTGGGGTAAGATCACCTTCACCAGCAAAGCCGTTTTGATGGGCATGGCTCTGGCGCTGTGCCTAGGATTTACACAGGTGGGCAGCGCGCTTCCAGGCGCAGCCCAAGAGGCTTCGAACGCCAAGAAAAACGTTTACGTTTGTGCTTGCGGGGGGACGAAATCCTGCCCCTGCATGGCCATGTCAAAGAAGGAAGGCAAGTGCCCGTGCGGGACGGATACGATGAAGGAAGTCCCTGCCAACGGCTCATGGGCAAAAACCAACCGCAAGGCACTTTCGCAGTAGTTTGCACTGACCGGCTTGAAAGCTCAGGGCGCGGCCTGACCTGTTTCGCAGCTCTCGGAAGGCACTCGAGAACGGCGCGAAGCTGACCAGGCTGCGCCCCGGAGTTCACGCCAGACTGAATGTCAACACTCGCACCGTTCCGGAAGGTCGCCCCTTTTCAGCCGCCTTCCGGGACGCCGACCATTCGCTCCTCGCGTTTCTTCCCCGAAATACCACGACATCACCCTGAATGAGCAGGGGACCTGCTGCGCACCTTTCTGCATGGAAACAGGGCCTCTGTTGCACGCGTGGCCGGCCTATTGGATGAGGCCAGGGAACAATCGTACGGCGTTGTCGTGATAAATTTTGCGAAGAACGGTGTCGGGCAATTTCAGTCCCTGGGTCTTCACACCGCGATATTCAAAGTTTTCGTCCGTCGCAAAATATTTCCAACTCATCGCGTACTGATACTTCCAGTGTTTGAGGATCCCGTCCACGCCGTTGGCCCGTCGAATGCCGCCGTCCGTGCCGTAGCAGATCCTGTCCTGGTACTTGATCATAAAGTTGCGAGCTTTTTCACGTGGTTGCTTCATCAGGTAAATGATGCGCGCAGCCGTGTCAACGTTGAAGTTTGGGTAGCGGTCAAATCGCTCGGCAATTTCATCCAGGTTCGTTTCCATGCTGCCCAGGTGAGCGCCCACCATGCGCAGGTGCGGATTCATCTCCAGAATATGGTCCCGGGCCTTCAGGATTTCCACCTTCGACGGCGCGCCCGGCTTGCCGTACATATGCCAGTAAGGATTCTGCTTGTAGTAGTTGTAGTCCGGGTTGTGCGGTCCCATCTGCTCGAACGACATCCAGCAACTGTCGGGCTCGGCAAGGTGCGCAATCATCGTTTTGTTGTGCGCGGCGATGTCTTTGTAGATGGGCTCGTAAGCCGGGTTGTCCGGCATCACGTACTTGCCGGAGGGAAACTTCACGTCCATTCCCATGTTCTTCCAGATTTTCACCGCAATCGCTCCGGCGGCGAAGTCTCCGTTCAGTTGCTTGATGGTGTCCTGATCAAATGTCTTTTCGCGGAACAGGTAAGGATTGAACGTGGTGCAGACGGCTGCGCGTCCCTGCGAGCCACGATGGACCATCATGGCTGTTTTGAATTCGGCCTCGGCCGACCGGCTGGGCGGCAGGTCCTCCCGGCTGTATACACAGATGTCCACAATGTGCATGTTAAGGTCCTTCAGCATCTGGTAATAGGTGGCCGAATCCACAAAAACGTGCGCGTGCGTATCAATGGGTCCCACCTTCGCCAGGGCTGCCAGGTCCGCCGCTTCCTGCGGATCGGCCTGCTCGGGGCGCTGTGCCGCTATTGCGTGTATTGATAAAACCACTCCGGCCATAATGCCGGCTGAAATCATAAAGCCCAATGCGATCCTCCGGATCCGTTTCAACTCAGTCCTCCATTCAGCACTGCGTGGCAGTGCCCTTGGTGTTTTGATGGGTTGCTTGCCCATGCTTCCTGCTTGAGCGTCCGACAATCATACACCAGCGCCGACGGGTTTTCGTTTTCAAAACAAATTTTCCAGATGCTCAATATCAAGGGGCCCGCCAGAAGTTCAAGAGCAACCTTCACGGGTAGCTGGCGGGCGTGTTTTCCGACCTAAGGCGATCAAAGTACTCGATAGTCAATAGCTTGCAGCGGCATCAGGTCTTTACCTGATTGACCGGCGAGCAATGTTTGAGTGATTCTAATGACGATGCCCGATCGGTTAACCATCTCTATCTTCTTGAAGGCATAACCGTTCGGCATGCGTTTTGAACGTCGCTTCCGTTTTCACGCCGGGGCAGGTCGGTAACCTCGGTCAGCGACGTGAGACTGTCGGGGTTTTGCAGGGTCACATTCACTCGCCGTTCACTTGGGCGGCGGAAAGGCAAACCCGATTGTTCTTGGTTAGAGCGGCCCAGGATTGTCCTTTCCCACTAAGCGCCAGAGTGGACTGGCAGTTCTGGTCAGGCCGATGCACGAAGGCCAAATTCCCGAAAAGGAGGAGCCGCTCGGTCTCCATGGCGCGATGTCACCAAACCCGCAGTAACAGGCAAGCGGACCCACCGCACACATGGCCAGTGGCGAAACAAAGAAATGAAGGGATCATTGTCCTTAGCTGACGAACTGCGCGCAATCCGCGGCGGCGTGAAATTCCCCGACAAGCGTCTGGACCAACCCGGAGAACCCGATCGTCCCTGGAAATCAGATCTTGAGCGCGTCGAGCAGACTCTCCTGGCGGCGTTGCAAACCATTTCGCAGTTTTCCGGCGTCGAACTGCCGGAAGCAGCGGCCAAAAACGAAGGCGGCGCCGTGTCGCGTCTTGATTGTACGACGTTGAAGGACAGAATCCGCAACGACCTCGAGGCCTATTCCGCAACGGCGGTTTCCCAGATGTCCAAGCAGGCCGAACTGCAGGCGCGCGCCGCGCTTGAGGTTATCCATTATGAGATGCAAGGCCGGATTGAACAGGCCATCGGCGAATACCGCGACAAGCTGCACGAACAGATCGAACCTCGGGACTTTGAGGTCAACGTAGCCCGGCAGAGCCAGGAACGTGTGGCAGACCTGGTCCGGGCGCAGACTGATGAATTTGCCCGCTGGGTGTGGCTGACCTGCAAAGGGACAGGGACTCCCATCCCCTTGCAGATCGAGAAGCTGCTGGAACCCTACGTCGAGGAAGCTACCGCCCTGGTGACAGGCAGTATCCACCAAAAAATCCAGGACCTGCTGACCGACCAGGAGAAGGCCGTCGAGGAGCGGTTCAAGGGGACGGCAGACGCCGTCCAGAACCAGATCACCACGCTCGAACAGACCGCGCACGAGGTGTGCGAGCGCAACGCGGATGCTGTGGCCAGGACCTCGACCGATCGGCTAAACACGGCGGCCGACGAGGCGGCGAAAAAATTTGAGGGCCGGCTGCAGCAGCATATTGAAGGCGCGCTCGGTGGTGTCCAGCCGCGTCTGGACGAAGCGACTGCTGCCCTTCTCGAAAAACTGCACGAGGACCAGGACAGGATGGCGCAGGCCTTCATCCGCCGCGTGGAGGCGCTGACCTCGGAGGCGAAAGCGACGATGGGGCCCGAAATCTCGGCGCTGGCGGAGCAGTCCGTGGGCAAGGCCGTGGATTCCTCGCTGCATGAGCTCCAACAGTCGACCGACGGGGCCATTCAGCGGATCGAAGAGGCAGGGCGCTCGGTGCAGGGTTCCGTCGAGCAGGGTGTGGCGCGCGTGACGGAGATGCTGGGCGGGGCACAGGACCTCAACGGCTTCAGAGAGAAAGTCGTGTCCGACTCCAGGGAGCAGATCTCCTCGCTGGTTCAGGAAGCCGTGGGAATGATGGAACCGCGCATCCTCCAGCACGCCGAGCAGAAGCTTGAGGCTGCCGGCGCGCTGATTGGCAAGTCGCAGGAAGAGGCCGCCGGACAGTTTGAATCGCTCCTGCACGAAATGTCTGAGGCACAGTACCGCGACCTGCTGGAACGCATCCAGAAGGGTGCGGGCGAAGCGGGCGCCCAGGCGGCAGCAGAGGTCCGCAACGCCTCTGATACCCTGGTGCACCAGCTTTCAGATAAGGTGGATAGCGCGGCCGTGCTGATGCAAAAGCAGCAGGAGGAGTCAAAGTCCGGCTTCGAATCGTCAATGAACGATTCGCTCGAAGCCTTCCGGAAGCACCTTGAGGAGATTACACGGGCTGGCCTGGAAGAGCAACGAAAGACGATTACAAACAGCCTGGATGATCTCCAGAAGCGCTTGAGGCTGGCGGCAGAGATGCTGGTCTCCGACGATCCTGTTTCCGAATAAAACCGTTTTGCCGGGGCGGGCCTCGTGCCCGTCCCGGCCAGCTCCAACTTCACTTACGTTCTGAAACTCCACGGAAGAACTCGCTGCGCCTGAAAGAGTACGGCCCCGGCGCGCATTGCTGAATCTTGACATCTCACGCCGAACTTTTCCTACATCCAGAACGAATACCATAATAGAGCAGCCATGAGCCCCACGCGGGACGACCCGATACCGTGGAATTGGTTACACGCAGGCAATCGCGAAGCGTTTGAGCACTTTTATCAGGAACACGCTAAGGCCCTGCAAAAATTTCTTCGCCGCGCGCTTGGAGATCCGAGAGCAGCGGAAGACATCACGCAGGAGGCCTTCCTGCAATTATGGCAACATCCCAATGGCTTTGACCCTGCGCGCGGTTCGCCACGTGCTTACCTCTTCGGAATTGCGCCCAAGCGTGCCGCGGACTGGTGGCGGAAACGGCCCTCGGGGACCATCCGACAGCCAGTTCGCCCGGACCGGCAGGATAGCCTTGCCTTGCTTCTGGAAGATGCTCTCGAAAAGGTTGACGCCGAAAAACGTACCTTGCTCTGGCTGCGTGAGGTTGAAGGTTACTCCTACCAGGAGCTTTCGGAGATGCTTGCCATTCCGGTGGGAACTGTAAGGTCGAGGCTCTTCGCGGCTCGGGAACAATTGCGCCGGGTCTGGAATAGTGAGGGCGAGCCGGAGGATTTATGAACTGCCAGGATGCGCGACTTTTTGTTTCAGCGCTGTACGACGGCGAAGTTGTGCCTCAAGATGCAGCCGGGCATATCGTCAGTTGTATCGCCTGCCGCGATCTCTTGCGCGATTACGCGCAGATGGGCGCAGAGTTGCGCCTGGTTGCGAGCACCGAACCTGAAACAAGTCCCAGGCCCTTGGGGATTCCATCTTCCAAAGGTCTCCACTTGACTCGCGGATTAACCGTTCGCGTTCTCGTTCCTCGCTTCGCCATCGGATTGGCACTTGTTGCCATCGTGGGACTCTCGGTTGGTTTGGCCCTGGTGCATGGGCAGGGTTCCGGCCCCTGGTTCCAGTATGAGGTCGCCGATCTACAGTCGCAGGGATCGGGTGGCAATGTGCTGCAAGCAGGCGAGTACGGCACCGGAGAGTCTTTTTCATCAGCCGATCCCAGGATAACCTTATATGAGGTCAAGGTCCTGGATGTTCGGAGCGACTCCGCGCAGGTTGAGGTTCGCGCGCGCAGATTTCTCACCGAGCCTGACGGCCACGCGGACAAATTCATCGTCGAGCCAGACGGCCATCGCGCCACCATCAAATCCCGTGAGGACATAGATCGAATTCTTGCCAGCGCGACGCCTCAACGGTTTAATTACAAGCCGGGGCAAAAACTCCAAATCCCCGTTGAGGGAGGCGGCACGCTCGTCCTGACCGGAAAGGTGTACCGCCTTCGTCCAAGTTCCTGGGGGCTTGAATACCCTGTAAATCCCGAGCCCAACGAGATCGTCCTCGCCAATCCCGCCATGGTGCGCGGCCAGGAATTTCTGGGCAACATCGCAGGGAGTGCGAGTGCCTCAGGCGGGAATTCTGCCATTGGGGCCTGCGTGCCGCCAGTGGGCTCTTTCGTTTTTGCCTTGAAGCCTTTTCCTGGCGCGATTCAGGGAGTCGCCGAATTCGGCAGGGCGCATTTCACGATGGATGGCCAGGACTATACCTTGTTTTCAGCTACTCCCATCACAGGAGGCCAGCAGCCGCGCGACATCTGGGTTTATCGGGCTGCCAACTGCACTTCAGTGGCACGTCCAATGATACTTGGCTCCGGCAGCAGCCCTTATGACGTCCTGCCGAACCTGAGGAAGTAACGGCGGGCCGCGTGCCCGCCCTCCATTTCACCTCTGCTTCTCGATCTTTCCGCGCCCATAGAGCACCTGTCCCGGTTTGGCGCCGGTGTGCTGGCCCTTATCGATCACCACGACGCCGTTGACAATCACGTATGGAATGCCCACAGGGTACTGGAATGGGTCCTCGAAGGTGGCCTTGTCGCTGACCGTCTGTGGATCAAAGATCGTGATATCGGCCGCCATTCCGGGCGCCACAAGGCCGCGGTCTTTCAGTCCCACAATGTGCGCGGGCAGGGAAGTCATTTTGCGGACGGCGTCGGCCAGCGTCAGCACGTGTTTCTCGCGCACGTAGACTCCCAGCACGCGCGGGAAGGTCCCGTAGCAGCGCGGGTGGGGCTTGCCGACAAAAGTCATGCCCGGGTTCACCGCCAGGCCATCGGATCCGACGCCCACCCACGGCTGTTTCATTGCCAGCTCAACGTCCGCTTCGCTCATGATGAAGTAAATGGCATAGGCTGTGCCGCCTTCGTTCACCAGCAGATTGCAAAGCGCATTGACGGGATCCGTGTTCATCATGCCCGCCACCTCGTCCATGCGTTTGCCTTCATACTTTTTGTCTTCCGGTTTCATTACGGCAGACACCATCACGCCATGCCAGCCGCCCGTGCTTTCCACCTCGTTATTGGTCCATCCCGGCAGACCGCGCGCAATGTCGCGCCGGATTTCCTCGCGCACTTTCGGGTCTTTCAGCAATTCCACGCGGTGCTCCAGCGGTCCCTCCAGAAATTTGGGTGGCAGGCATTGCTCCAGATGCGTCCAGCCGGCGAGGTAGGGATACTGGTCGGCGGTGACGTCGATGCCGCGGTCGCGCGCCGCCTGGATAATCTTGATCTGGTCGATCATGCGGCCCCAGTTCTTTTTGCCGTCCATCTTAAAGTGAAAAATGTGTACGGGAAGGCGGGCCTGCTCTCCGATCTCGATGGCCTCTGCAAGCGCCCTGGGCTCGCTCGCGCCTTCGCCGCGGATGTGGCTGCTGTAGATTCCGCCGTAGCGCGCGGCCACTTTGGCCAGTTGGATGAGGTCATCGGTCGTCTCAAACATGTTGGGAGCATAAATCAGTCCCGATGAGAGCCCGATCGCACCCTGCTGCATGGCCCGGGCCACCAGCGCTTGCATCTTCTTCATTTCTTCTGGCGTCGGCCGGCGGTTCACGTTCCCGATCACGTCCATCCACACCTGGCCGGCGCCCACGTAGGAAGCGACGTTCAGCGAGATGCAGCTTTTCTGGAGCACGTCGAAATACTGCGCAAGGCTCGCCCAGTTTCTCTTGAAGCCGGCGGGGCGGGAGCTCTTGCTGATGTCCGGCTGATCGCGACTCGTGAAGGGCCCGGCAGAAGCGTCCTCGCCGATGATCTCCGTCGTCACGCCCTGCCGAATTTTGCTCTGCCCGTCCCCGTCCACCAGCAGCGTGTACTCGCTGTGCGTGTGGAGATCGATAAAGCCCGGAGCCACCACAAGCCCCGCTGCGTTGATCACTCGCTTTGCCGTTGCGTTCACCAGCCGGCCCACGGCAGCGATTCTGCCGCCTTTCACGGCCACATCGCCCTCGTACCACGGGCTTCCGGTGCCGTCAACGACGTGCCCCCCGGTGATCAGCAAGTCGTATTCCGGCTCGTGCTTCTGTGTGACGGGCTGCTGCGCGGTGCAGGCGAGCATCAGCCCGCACGCCGCAATGACGCCAATGAACGTGGCGCGCATTTTACCGGCAGGTATTGAGCTTCGCATTGAAATGAACCTCCGAAAATTTCCAGACGATTTCAAGCTGCGGCCCGTGATGGCGGGACGCGCGAGGCATTATAGCTCAGAGATGATTGCCGGGTAAGGCGATGCAACTTGCCGCCAATGGCGGGCGCGTTTGCGTCCGTGCGGCAGCTTTCAGTGCCACCGCGCCAGGCGGGCGCGGTATACTATGAAGGTGCGCGTTACTCAGTCTGGTTCTTACTTTTGTGGCACGGCCATCCCGTTCGCTCCGCTCAGGGCGGGCCTGGCAGTGTCTCTTGGCCGTAGCACCGGCGAGGACGCCCGCGCCACAGGTCAAGCTGAGTCACCATCCAACTGCTTGGAAAGCGGCCCATGCCCTACTGTCCCAACTGCCTGACCGAATATGTGGGAGGCACCCGCGAGTGTGAAGATTGCGGAATCCCGCTGCTGCCCGGGTCTCCGCCCGAAGTGGAAGATGACGTGGAAACGGATAAAGCCGCGGGCAGGGAACTCGGAGGCTGGTTTCGCGCGCTGGTGGGCGCCGGCCCGGCTGATGAGGACCCCCAAGTCAAGATTCTCAGAGTAAGGACGTTCTCCGGCGCCACCGCATCGCTCGACGCCAGCCTGGCCCGCAATCTCCTGCGAGCGCGCGGAGTTCGTTCGATGCTTGACGGCGAGGTCTCGGCGGAGGTGTTGCCGGTGCTGGAAGTCTCGCTGCTGGTTCGCGAAGAGGACTCCGAGCGCGCGGCGGAGATTCTGCGGAACTACTTTGACAAGCCCGGGCCCATCCTGGCGGAGTAGCTCACCTTTCTGGCCTGGCTGACGTTGACGGCGCGGAGTGGCCGCTCTTGCGCTGCCGGTTCAACTCGCCCTCCAAGTGACGAACGGCCTTTTGTGCGTCGGCGGCCTCATCGGCCTGCTTCCTGGATGGCAGCGCGTCTAGGTATTTCTGGTAGGAGGCCAGCGCTTCGCGCTTCCTGCCCATCTTTTCATACGTCTTCCCCATGCCAAGATATGCCAGAGCGTAGTCGGGATCGTCCCGGGCGGCTTCTTCATAGCGGCTGAGCGCCCCGCTGTATTTCTTGCGACGAAAATAAAAATCGCCGATCTCAACCGATTGTCTGGCCGAAGGCGGAACGTAACGGAAGGCGGGTCCGAGTTCCTCAGGCTCCGGCGCCGCGTGCTGGCCCGCCGACGGCATCGGCAGGCCGGCGAGCGCAATCAGACAAACCAACAGCGCAATAAGTCCACAACGCATATTCAAATTCTCCACCCTGGTTTCGTGAGAGTCAAACGCTATCCCCGGCAACTGCCGTGGCTGGTACATCTATGAAAGGGGCGGGGTCAAGGGAAAAATCCTGGTGCTTTGTCGCCACGATCATGGCGGTTCCGATCCCCGAAGACTGACCCGGGTTGGCATCTTGCGGCCGGTTCAGCGAGTCTCTGGCGTTCTGCGAGACATTCCCAAACCAAGCCGTTGAGCAGTGGTCGTTTGATAGCGACTCATGCGCAGCTTTTTGCCGTTTGCCAATACAACCAGGTGGGCGGGTGGCGCAGATACTCGCTTTGTAGTATCTGCGATCCCGCGCAGCGGGACGTTTGTGACTGCGCTCATGGCAACCTGTCCATTGGGATCATCGAGCTGTCCTCCAAGAAATAATACCGCCAGCTTGACCACGGCCAGTCTCCGGGCTGGCCCACCAGTTTCCGCACCATTGGATTGTTGTGCATGTACCCGCCGCTGGCGCAGATGCTCGCCTTGTAGTATCTGCGATCTCGCGAGATGAATTCACGCTTGAAGAGCTCGGAATTGAAAACCGGCGTGCGGCTATAGCTGCTGGTGGTCAGAAAATGAAGATGCTTCTCGCCGTAATATCTCGGTGGGTGTGACATCTGGCCATTCTAACCCCACTCAGCTTCGCTGATCGCAGACATTAAAAATCAATATCTGATGTCATGAAGGGGGCGGCTCGAATCGAGTAGGATTTGGTTGTCGACTAAATCTTACGATCGAAAGGAGAGCCCCCGATGGAGAAGTTATATCTTGGCGTGGATTTACACAAGAGGAGTTGCTGGGTGACCGTCCTC